>NZ_JBBOOO010000002.1:0-1740 GCF_038003165.1 Psychrobacillus sp. FSL K6-2365
TTCTTTAGATTATATGTGCGTTGTTGAACCACAGGGGCGAGGGGCATGGCATTGTCATATGTTGTTAAGGTTCAATGATTTGGATAGGATATTCATTAAAAACGAGGATTTAGCTTTAGTTTGGGGGCATGGTTTCGTTACTATTAAGTCGTTGGAAGGTAATGATAATATAGGTGCTTATTTATCGGCGTATTTGGCAGATATAGAGTTGGATACTGAAAAAATGGATTTAAATTCAATGATGAAATTGCACCAAGAAGAAAGAGAAGTTACTACGAAGATTGTTGAAGGAAAAGAAAAGAAATTTGTAAAAGGTGGTAGGTTGCATTTATATCCACCAGGAATGAATCTCTATAGGAAGTCGAAGGGAATAGAGTTTCCTGAAAGACAAGAAATGCGATATTCAGACATAAAAAAAGTAGTGGGTTCTGCAAAACCACACTACCAAAAATCATACCGTATTGAGACAGAAGACTTCGAAAATACTATTACGTTCATTCAGTATAATACAAAAAGAAAAGATTGATACTTATGTATGTACAAATTGTATAGACGTAGAGCGTTTTTGTAAAGGTAAATGTAGAACGATTGGTAAGATGTTTGTAATGGATATATGGATAATGAGGGGGGTTTCCCTTCGAGTTATGCAAGGAGGGGCCCCTTTGGGTGAGGTTTCCTTGCGTGAGTCGAAGGGGGGCCTTTTTTTATGCAGAATACTGGAACAAATATTCTGTATCAAAGAAAATACGTTCGTAATAAGTCAGAAAATATTTTCAATGTACTCCAAAACAATAGTTGATAGATTCCGAAAGTATAGTATAATTGAGTTACAACTGAATAGAGGAAGTCTTTTGGTGGGACCTCGGACTTCCTCATTATTAATAAAAAGGAGTGTTCATATGGCTACTAAAAAAATGAGCATTAAAATATCAGAAGATATGCATGAGTGGATAGCGTTTGAATCTGAAAAACGTGGGTTGACGATGAATGCCGTTATTATATTTGCTTTAGAGACGTACCAGCAACAATCTACTATTCTTCCGAATATAGCGATGATGAAAGAAATGATGGAAAAAATGGAAAATGAGTAATCAAAGCGTAATGATCTGTGGAAGATGGCGAAGCGAACCCTTGACATGCAATTTTCTGTGGTACGCTGTTTGCGTTCAAGCCACCTTATTCATTTACCAAGGTGGTTCTTGGCTTGGGAATACCACAGAAAAGGTTCTTGCGTGTCAAGGGCATCTGGAACAGTTCATGAAGCGGTAGGAGTAAGAAATTTTAGCAAAAAAAAGAACCGCTCTTATTAACTTGATTTTAATTAAACATTAGCGGATGGAAAAGTAGAGGTGAACACATGAAAAAGAAGTCAGAGGAGGTTTCCATTAATTCAGGTGCTATGGTGAAGGTGACTAAAATGAATCATGTTATTGAAGTGCAGCACATGGAAAAGATGAACCGAACCAACCATATTAAAAAAATGGATAAAGATAGATATGTAGATTTGTCTACTGGAGAGATAAAAGAGTTTCAACATTCAATGACACGTCAAGACAACTACAATTCGTTACGGCAGACTTTTAAAAAAATCAGATACTTAATCAATAACAATTTTGTTGGCTCTCGTAATGAGCTTCATATCACTTTAACCTATGCTGAAAATATGACTGACCCAAAACAACTCTATAAGGATTTTAAGAATTTTGTAGAGCGATTGCGTACTAAGTATAAAAATGAGAG